>NZ_AOMB01000004.1 GCF_000336675.1 Halococcus hamelinensis 100A6
CGGGTACGCCGGCTCTCGGGCAAATCAAGATCGCCCGATCCTTGCGGTGGATCGGCGCTTAGTCGTCCAGACCGAGCGTTTCCGTGAACCGTCGAAACACTTACTGACTCGGCTGAGAGAGGACAGAGCGAGGACGAACCCTCCGGCCAAGAGGTTTCCACCGGGCGATTCTGCCACAAATCGCGTCCGGTGGAATCGTCCGTCGCCCGGGCCTTCTCCGGGCATTCACTCACGTTGCGTAGCTTTGACTGCGACGAGAACGACTAGCCCCTTAAAGAATACTGACCTTTCACCCCGGCAGAACATCTACCTATCCCGATACTACCAACACGCCCACATATTGTTATTAGCAGTTCTAACCATAGCCAGACAGAACCCGAAACCGCATGACAGCGCAGGGGTCGCCGATCGCCCCGGAGTATCACCCATCACAACTTACCGCCGTCTTGCGATTCTTCCCCCTGTCGAATCCCGGCCCTATCCGTACAATCGCAGGACGGCGTAAGGATACCCCTGTCTGAACCGCCACAACTTACCGCCGTCTTGCGATTCTCCCACCACAATCACTCGCCCCTCCGCTCCCTAATCGCAGGACGGCGCAAGGGTCGCCGAAAATCGAACCGACCCCACCACCCACCACAGGGACCTATAACGGTGTCTAGGGGGACCCCACCCGGCACCTCTCACCTCGCGGTGGGACCGACCGATCTAGTCTGGTGGCGGTCCTCTATCCTCGTCGCGCCGGAAGTCTCCCGACGCAGCCGACACCCAGTCCTCGACGATCGGATCCCACGCCATCAGTGACCAGTCCTCCTCGAGCGCACTGCCGTCACGATCGTCGCCGCCCGGATCGCGTGGATCGAGATCGACGTCGGCGCTAGATCCGTACCGCCGCGACCCCGACGGCAGGAACGACAGCGAGCCACGACCGAGGTACGCACTGATGTAGTGCGCCGCGTTCCGTGCGTCCACCCGCCGGATGTCCACCACCCGGCCGAGGCCGACGCGCTCGGCCAACTGCGACAGTTCCCGCTGCGGCAGGAACCGATCCACGAGCAGGTGCAGGTGCGGCCGGTCCCGCTCGTCTCCCTCGTGCCGCACCCACAGATACGACAGGTTTGGATAGCGGTCCCTCAGTTCCGTCCTCAGCGCGTTCCACCGATCGGTGATGTACTCGTGCTTCTCCTCCTTCGACGCGGGCGCTCTGCGGTCCACTGTGAGCGTCAGGAACCGACGCATCTCCGGGCGCTCCTCCGTGATCCGTTCTATCTCCTCGATCAGTCCCATCCTCAGCCGGTGGCCGCAACACTCGCAGTCCCACGAACCGCAACGGTACGACGCCTGTTCCCCCGATTCTGTCTGGTACTTCAGGTGCGCCAAGTCCTTCCGGCAGTCCGGCCGCTCCCGATCCGGCCCGCAATCCCAGTCCCGACCGAGCCGTGACTGCTCATCCAACTCGACCTCGCCGTCGACGGGATCCGCGCTCACTCCGACCACCCCGACCGACGCGATCGCGAGCTGCTCCACGAGTGGCCCGACAGCACGTCCGGCCCAGCTGGGGCGGCACTATCCGACGACCGCGACGAAGACGAGCCGGTGGCACCGCACCGCACCATAGCCACCGGCACGTCTTCTACCGCACCGCACGGTGGAACGCCTGAATTGGCGAAGCATAGCGGCTCTTGAGTTGTTCTAACTAGCGTCGAGTAAAGACCGCACCGCCGCCGCACCGCCACCGCACAAGATAGCCCCCTCCCGCCGGTCGGGGGCGTGCGGATCGGGCGGCCCTCGAGCCGGGTACGCCGGCTCTCGGGCAAATCAAGATCGCCCGATCCTTGCGGTGGATCGGCGCTTAGT